>NZ_CP151103.1 GCF_038096175.1 Nostoc sp. UHCC 0302 | reverse complement strand
GCAATCAACTGGCAACTCAAAAGTCAGAACTAGAACAGTCACTCGACCAAAAGCAGCGTATTGAATCGGAATTCTTAGCTATAGCTGTACCTATTGCTGTTGAATTAATCAACTGGCAGTTAAGAGAAAGTGGTGAGAATAATTTGAGATTTAAACACTCTATTCTGTCAAAACAGGGTAGAAAATTAGTGTTTACTCATGATGAACGAGGTGAAATTTTTCGAGTGGCAGTCAACCGAAACCAGTCAGGTGAGCTTGAGTATTCACCAATTAATGTGGGAGAAATAGAGAAAGAAGATATTCAGCTTTGGCAAAAAGCAGAGCGTGTATTGCAACGACTAAGAGAATCAGAACAGCAACAATCAAGAAGACAGAGTAAAGGGATCTCTCTCTAGGTGATGGCACAACTCTTAACCGAGAAAGCTCAATCAAGAGCGCACCCTATCTAGTATCAAGCTAATTGTAAATTTAGTGCAAGTTTTTAGAGAAGTTTATGTAAACTTACTGCTAGTAGTAGTTTAAATCTAGTATAGAAAAGTAATAGTTTACACAAAAGCCTATATGGTTTTACCTCCTTATAACCAATTTGATCCGGAAAAAGTCAGTTCTCCCACTACTTCATCTCTCATCAAAAATTTCTTGATAGCTTGACGTACACATTGCTAAAACTTAGGCATAGCAAGCATTAATAGTTTTGTTGTCGAGAATGTATTGAAACTAATTTGGAATAACAAAGTTTATGGCTACTTCAAATATAATGAAGCAGTTATCAGTAGCTGCTATTGGATCTGCATTTTTTGTAACTGGAAGCCTTCTGATGGTACAGAAACAGGTAGATGCAGCTACAATCGGTGTTTATGGCAGTACAGATGGTATCAGTACAACTAATGGCTCTGGACATGTAGCTAATCAACTTGCAAATTTAGGACTTTTTGACGCTGTTAACGTACTCAATGGCTCTGAAGATGCAGCTACCCTGAGACGATACGATGCCATTTTATTTTATAGTAACTTTAGCAGCGATCTAAATAATTTTGCGAATAAATTGGCAAACTATGTAGACGCTGGAGGTAAACTGGTAGTTTCAACATTTGCCTATCAAACTGCTGCCTTTAGCAACCTTGGGAGGCTTGTTACAGGCGGATACTTACCTTTTCAAAATTATCAGGACAATTACTACGATGTTACTTTAGGTAGTTTTAACCCCAACCACCCCATCATGAAAGGCCCACTTCCAATTAATTCAGTAGGTGGTTATTACCACGATAAAGTCGATCTCACAGTAGATGCAGAATTGGTTGCTTCGTGGAGTGATGGCAGTCCGTTTATAGCTGTGGATAGTGGTTCAAAAGTTGTGGGAATCACACTTTTTCCAAACGATTATTATCAAAATCTTTCGGGAGATTACAATAACGTTTTTGGTAATGCACTATATTTTGCTGCCAACCAATCTCCCGCTGTCCCAGAACCTGCTTCTATTCTAGGTTTAGCCACAGCTTTAGGCTTTGGTATTTTCTTCAAGAGAAAATCATTTCAGAAACAGTAAAAGAAAAATCTCAAGTTTCATTGAGTTAAACTAATGCCAAGCTTTCACCCCTTTTTGCCCCTTACACTTGCCCAGAAATGACCCTTTTAGGGAATGTCTTCATTTGAATAGTCAAGTTGAGGTTGAGGCTTAAACAACGGTAAATCAAGGGGTTTGACAATTAGCTTTATAAAACTTTACAACGTGTCCCATTTTCACATATCTCGGCGGATACCCTATTAGACTGTCAAACCAGCCAAAAATTAGCGCTCGCTTCCAATCATGTCAAACTACTTAAACCGCAGAGAAGAGCATATACTCTTCAGAAATAAGCCAGCCTAAGTAAGAAAGCCAGTTAAGAAACGCCTATCTTATAAAGGCTGTCAATTTTTTGTAGTAAAGGTTTGGGGCTGCCAGTGCTTCTCAACTTCCTTGCGAGGTCGAGGCTGGGGGAGAAAGATGTTTTCAAATATACTTAAAATTATAAGATTTTTTGTCCCATAATGATGATTGCAGGTCGCTACAGCTATTCGTTAAAAGTTGCCTTCGTTATGTTGGGTGCAACAACGCTTTTGTGATTACTGCCAATTAAACATACTAGAATGAGTTATTATCATCAACTTCAAGTACAGCCCTGTTTATTGTGGATGCCAATTCAATTTTGCAGCAAGCTTTAGGTGATTTCTGCTCACAAGTGCTTGAAGATACAAGTTTTGTGGCGAAGGCGTTTAAGCAGATACATCAAATGAAGCGGGAGTTTGGCAAAGGGTATGCCTTAATTAATGTTGGAGAGTTTCACCCCGACAAAAGCGAGTTCACTTACCCAAACAAAGATGGACTTGAGACTTTGTGGCTGGATGAATCAGCAACTCATCAATACCTAAATAAAGAAATTGCCACAGAAGTGTTGAATGTTGTTGATTTGGAATCCTGCCCTGATAACCACGAAGTTTTTATTTTCATGGGGAGTATTGATAATGGTGATGCAATTATTGAAGGTCGATACAGTGTAGCTGTCATAAGTATCTATGTTGCTGACCCCAAAGGCATTAAACCCTCATCAATTACATCTAAACAAATTGAGAAACGGCTGCGACGGATGGCTAGTAGCGGAGTACGTCTGTTGATTCTCGATACGTCTAATCCTGATTTTATGGGTAAGAACCTTGCAAAATGGCTGTGTGAAATCAAAAGGTTAGAAAAACACGCAGCGAAACACTTTAGCGTCATGATAGATTCTACTGATGAGTTCCCCGCAGAACTCCCGCCAGATTTGCGAGACGATTGCTGGACTATCAGGTTTGGTAAGTAGAGGAGCAACTGCATTGCACGTTCGGCTAAATAAGTGGAATCTCTAGAGTGCAGAAAAAAGAAGTACACGACATCCACATATCTACAATAGGTTTGATATTTGCTTGCCTACTTTATCCAGAGACAGGATCTAATCTAGTTTCCACTCCTGGTTGAGCAATTCCCGGTAGGTCGTTTCTCGAATCATCATCTGCTTATACAGCATGAGCAAAAGCTCTTGAGCTTGTTCATGGAACATCTGCTGCACTTGATCAGCAAAAGCTCTCAGGCTAAATTCTTGTTCTAGAGATAATGTAGTGGGTTCATTATGCAGCTAATAACAAACTCTGTAACTTACAAACTCCGAGACTTACAAGTTTAATGAACTTTTTAACTCTTCTTCCGTAGTACCTTGAAGCTCCGAAGCTTTACTGAGCAATAAATCTACTGCAACACGTATCAAAGTATTATCCGTAAGCCGCTCACCTCCCTTACCTCGTTTCATTCTGTTTAATTTTCGAGTGAGATCGGTAAGTGCGTCGATTTGATCCTGTCTTAATCGTGCTTCCTTACGCTCCAATTTTAAATACTTCGGTACTTCGCTACTTTGTAAGTCTGTAACTTCCAAACTCTGTGGTTTTGTAACTTGATTTACTCCTTTACCTTTCTCCTCAACTTGCACAACAGCAACAGACTCAGAAACATCCAGTGTCTGTAACTCTGTAATTTCTTCTGCTGTGTCTGTTTGGCTCGAAGTTTCTGGTAAACTTACGGAATTTGTAACTTCCATACTCTGTAAGTCTGTAAGATTGTCAGTCTCTTGTTCTGTAACTGACTCTACTGAGTTTGTTTGGCTCGAAGTTTCCGGCAAACTTACGGAATTTGTAACTTCTGAAGTCTGTAAGTCTGTAGCTCTGGGTTTTTGAGTTTCTTCTTGGACAAGATCAGATAAACGACGACGTGCTTTAGGCATGAGTATTTACCTCTCTAAGAAGCTCATCAGCAATACGTCGGTAATCCCCTTCGGCTTCACGAGCTACTTTTGTGCGAACTTGAGTAATTGGTACGCCATCTAGTGCAGCTTGTTCATGAATAGCGTAAGCCCTTATAAACCCGTTAAATGCTGGAATACCTGCTTGCATTAGTGCCTGTTGAGCATCAAGTGCTTTACCCAAACTACGAGGATCGACACGGGTTAATAGAACTCGAAACTTAACATTTGCTGGCATAATCGTTGCCTGTACAGTTTCAATCAGCGCTTGAAGATCCATTGGGGCTGGGGGAGATGGCAGCAAAACAAAATCAGCAGCATCAATAGTAATCTTAAGTGCGTCAAAGTGGAGTGCCGGAGGAGTGTCCACGATTATAAAATCAAACCCTTGCACCTTTTTAAGTTTTAACAACTCATTCGTACCTGTTTCCTTGGCTATTTCAAAATCTCGCTCATTACGCTCTGTCCACCAAGTTGCAGAGCCTTGAGGATCTGCATCTACTAACAATACTTTTGATTTTTCAGCAAGGATGGCTGCTAAGTTGACGCTAGTCGTTGTCTTAGCTGACCCTCCCTTCCCGTTTACAACAGCAATAATACGCACACACTCACTCCATAACTTAAGAATGTCTGTAAGTTTGGTTATTTGTAACTCTGTAAGTCTGTTAGTCATTAATATACAAACTTACAGAGTTTGTATCAAAAATAGAGGGTAAAGCTGAAAAAGGCAACATTAGGAGCGAAGTAGTTGAAATAAAGGATCTGCTGAGATACTTACACCATTAGCAAAATGGCGCGATCGCTAAATGTAAAACTTAAAGTTTGTTCTGCGCTCAGAAACTGTAGGATTTGAAATCAGGATTTCTCCAACTGCATCAGAAAACCCAACGGTGACTGGCCGAGATTCCCCTAAACGACACGCATTGTAATTAAATTGAGATATTCCGCTAATAGTACCAACCAATGCTCATGATTTTTTTGAGCTTTGTGCAAAATGTACCACTAAAAATAATGCTTTATTATGACTCAACCTTCACTGCCCCAACCCCAACTCGAAAGCGCTGGTATTACCTCTGAACAGTATTTTGAATTTACCCCAGAAAAATTGGAACTGAGTGACGGATATCTCGGCTATGGTGGACAAGACCAACTTGGTTTTCACTTGGCTGTACTCACCAACATGGGGTTATTATCAGCAATTCAGCATACAGGCTTGTCACTGTGGCTAGAAGCCCTTGACCATTGTATACGTGAAAAACTCGCATCTGTCAACGCTGACCCAGAAGTAGCTGAAGCAATGTTAAATCGATTTAATCGGGCTATGGCAGACCTAACAGCGGTGATAGAGTATCTTGAGAAATAGGATGATTTCACGCGTACTACGAATAATTAGAAATACAATAAAGTCTGCGATACTTTATTATTCCAACTGCGGTTTCATTTCATAAATCGATTCCATGAAGTGTCAATAACTTCCAGATCAACTCAAGTTATTTTTAAGAAAAACAATGAATGTTGAACAGAATGTCTTAGAAGTTTCAGGAGTAGAAATCACCAAAACTCTCTTAGTAGATTTGCAAAAACTCTCGTCTTATTCTGGAGAACCAGTAGCTGCGGTCTATGCAGACAACCTACTGCGTACTATGCGGTTCATGCGTGATAAATTACCTTTTGACCCCTATACAGAAGTAGTAATGGCGCTCCATGACGCACTCTTCTTTCAAAACCGATGGATTGACTACAAAGCCAGTCATTACAAGGGAGTTTATGACTTACTTACATCCCTAGTCAATCAAGAAACAATCAATAATTTGACAGTTGAGTACTCTATTTTAACTCTAGAAAACTTAGGCTTTGATACCCTACCATTTGGGGGGAATGGCTTAGATATAGATGAAGATTCGGAGGGCATTTTCTCTTATTCAAGACGTGGATCTAATTGGGGGGGATGCCAACCAGCTTCTACCCAAAAACGACGAGCCACTTGAATCGAAGGCTCATCCCGACGCTCATCATTGAAGTCAAAGCGTTCGCTAGTAGCTCTTCCTGTAGGGGTTGTACCAACAATTTTTATTCCGTCTTTTGTCCAGATAAAATGGTCAGACCATTGTTGCTGACGGGGATGAAATAGAGGGACTTGTTCTTGGGTTTTGGGATCAGTAGCCACCGTAAAATTATAGTGACGCTCATTACAGCGATGACAAGCTAAAGCTAAATTATCCAGTTCATCAGAGCCTCCCAAAGACTGCGGCATAATATGGTCAATGGTAAAACGGTCTGGACTTAAGTATTCTGGAGAGTGGCAGTATTCGCAAAGATATTTAGCTCGTTGTCTTACAAATTTTCGAGTTGGTTCGGACACCATTTACTTTTCGCCGCTAGTTGAGCGTTAATCAAGGTAAAGATTCGCTCTAATTCACAGATGCCTATATATTCAGCTTCTTCTTCAGGAGTGAGCGCCGAAGCTTTTTTCTTCTCCAACAGTTCTTCAAAGCGAGACTGTAGCTCATCGGTAAATTTAAAAAGATAAATGTCACCGAATTCGCTCATCTTGATACCAGAAGATATTAAGGATGAGGGTTGAACCATCAATTGAGTAGTCATTGCGTGTTCATAGCGTCTTTGATTCTATTGTGCCTCAATTAATCGATGATCTTAGTTTATTCGACCAGCTTACCCTGAATGGGAAATATAGCGGAGATCGCAAAGAGAGTGAATGCTCTTTTACTAGGGTGATGAAGTTCTACAGCATTAAGAAATTTAGTAATTAATTTCTTCCCAAGGGTGGGGTTTAATTTTGTTTATATAAAATAGATAATCTTGTATAGTGCTGTAGACGTTCTGCGTAATATTTAGCTTGAAATTGGTTCTCTAATTCTTCTAATTTAGATGTTTTTATAGGTGATAAACCTAAATAATTATGATATGCCTCATTTGACAATGAACTTTGATATCAAGCCCCCGCCTGTACAGCTAGCCTGCGCCGTAGACTATGATTTTGAGTCACCTCCTAATTTTAGTGGCTACCACTTTTGGGTACAAATACTTTGTCTCTATCAATATCTTCATAAAGCATACTTTCATGCTCAAGCGCTGGGAAAATCATCAATGACTTAGGCGAGGTGGAAGTTATACCCATGTTTTTCTTAACTGAGAACAAACCTGGTTGATGTGCATATAGTAAGCCCGGTCTACCGTTTGTGTCCAGGTGGGCTTGGAGATCACTTTCAAAATATGCGTAGGTGTGATTATGAGTCTCTGAAGCAGTAGTATAGGCTTGAAACATAAATCGTATTGCGCTTTCAAACCACCGAACATCACGTTTAATTGCACCTAAAGGTAAAACAAAGATAGCATCAACTGAAAATAGAGGATTCCAACAGTTACTTGAATAAATACTTTTATTTGAAAGCTCCATTCTCTCCTGAATTGATATAAAATAACCACGACTATAACTGTTAGCAATTACTTGCCATAACCCATCAGGAAATTTAAACTTTTCTGCAATGTCGTATGCAAAAACGTATTTGCATATATGGTTAGAAAAAGGATAAGCAGTCAGACATAATTCCATTAAAGAGTCAATATTTAGTAGACTATTGCGTAACTCTTTAGATGTCAGTTTGCCTTTGACTTCAACAACTGCTGAACAGGATTCAGGAGGAATGATAACAAAGTCTCCGTCGCGGAATATTGGGGCATAGTTAACTGAATCCCAAATGAGAATATCTATTTGTTTTGACTTTAGCAGTTTACCTTCTCTATCAGAAGCAAGAATAAATCCAGTACTGACTTCGTACTTTCGAGGTAGAATATTCGAGATTCAGCTGCGAAGAATAGATTCTTTATAGTTACCAACAGAGAGCCAGTGATCACGCCCAATCAGTTCATCTAGACGAGACACTTTGCTCAAAAGCTCTGCGTTATAGGAAGATAAAAACTTTTCAAATACATCGTTTTCGTTGGTGTCCAATTCCCTTACCCTTTACCCTAACGATAAATCCATCCGTTCTAACTTGCAATAAATGCAGTAGGAGAAAAAAGGAAATCGCTAATCTTTGACCGATAGCTTAAGCGCCCCCTCTGGTGTGATGTCGTATAACTATTAAATTCCGACTTGATAAAAATCAAGTGAGGGTAGAAAGAATGAGGGTGATTGTAAAAGTAAATACCAACTTCCTTAATTCAAACTCAAATTCTCAGTCTAAAGGAATAAGACTCAGGGTAGAAAAACTTGATTTAATAAATTGTTTTGCTAATTTACAAACAATTAATAGTGCCCACTAGGTAGCTAGTTAGCGCTAGCCACTAGTAGGACTTCCTCCGTAATTGAGTTGGCAACTAAGGAGGCCAATTTATCGTGCCAGAAAGTTATTGTGATGCGTATCTTGAAGATGATATAGATATCTTCAAAGAAATGACAATTCTTGTAGTAGATGATACAAATGATTGTCTGCTCTTAACTACCTATATTCTTGAAAGCTATGGATTTCGGGTGATGACGGCATCCAATGCTTCAACAGCATTTGAAGTCCTTAAACAGTTTCGGGTGGATCTTTTAATTAGTGACATTGCTATGCCAGAAGAGGATGGGTATTTTTTGATACAGAAAATCAGAAAACTTCCGCAGTTCAAAACTAGAGAAATTCCAGCGATTGCTTTTAGTGGTTGTGCTGAAGGCAAGACGCGCTCAAAAGCTTTGGCATCTGGGTTTCAAACTTATCTTCAAAAGCCTTCAACCGCTACAGAGTTAATAACAGAAGTAGCAAAATTGCTATTACTAAAAAGTCATAGCAGTCCACAGAACGACCCACGAGTAAACTGCTGTTTGCCCTTTTGAATCCTTGGCTTACACCCAATCAGCCCCTCTACTTCAGCAGAAGACAAAAGCCAGCCCTCGGTAGCGGCAAGCTGAAGCTCTTTAAGGTGCTGTAGTGGCTCGGCAGGTCGGAGGTGACGGGCGATCGCTTCTACCAACTTCATCTGTTATTCTACTGTTAATAACAGTATAGTTGGCAAGAGTTTTATGCCAAAATATAGTACTCCAAAGGAAACATCTGAGTACTTAGGGGTATCTCTTCACACACTTATAAGGTGGGAAAAACAAGGAAAAATACAGACAATCAGAACTCCATCAGGACAAAGAAGATATGACATCGCGTCTTATACGGGATTATCAAATCAAAGAACTGAACGGTCAATTATCGCTTATGCCCGTGTTTCAAGTTGCGGGCAACAAGCTGACCTTGATAAACAGATTGCAGTCCTTCTTGAACTTTACCCCAGAGCATTAGTCATCTCAGACATTGCCAGTGGACTCAACTTCAAAAGACCGGGACTTAGAATCCTTTTCCAGCAAGTCCGTAAAGGCAATGTCAAATCTGTTGTAGTTGCCCACAAAGACAGACTTGCCCGTTTTGGGTTTGACCTCATACAATGGCTCCTTGAGCAAGACGGTGTAAGGATCATGGTTCTCAACCAAGACAACCTTAGTCCTGAGCGAGAATTGGTCGAGGATATCATTGCCATTGTTCACCTCTTTAGCTATCGACTTTACGGGCTTAAAAAATACAAATCCGCAATCAAAGAAGATCCGAATTTACCTAAGTCTTGAACTTCATGCCGTGTGGAAAAGTGGTTAGCAGCTTGTAGGGACTGTCGACGATATCTCCTAATCATCGTCGCCCTATTAAATAGAAACGTTTCTCCTAAATATCTGCTTTAATAAAACCAAAATCCCATCAGCGGCTTTGAGTATCCGTCATTGTAAAAAAATACATTTTTATTCCTCAGATCAACGATTTTACAAAAACACACGAGGCAGTAAAAATCTACTGGCTCATGCGATTTATGCCAAAATTAAACCGGATCATAAGAACAGTTCTGATAAGCAATGAGCTAAGAATTTGATTATTAACTTAGGGTGCTGCCTCCAAGTAATTTTTACAAATCTCCCCAATCAAAATTCAGGAAGCGTCGAGCATTCAGCTTGGTATATTTCTCCGTGTGCTTGATATCGCGGTGTCCGAGGAAGTCTTGGATTTCCCTAGTGCTGTACCCCTGATTCACCAGATAATAACCGCAAGCATGGCGCATCATGTGGCAGTGAACTTTGATATCAAGCCCCGCCTGTACAGCCAGCCGCCCAATCAGCTTTCGCACCGCATCAGTGGACATCACTTCACCACGTTCCGAAACGAAAATATATTTGCTATCTGGCAACATCTCTCTGAGTTCTTTGAGCAAAACTAATTCATCATCTCTGAGGGGATGCACCCCAGAATCACTACCCTTTTCCCTGGTGATGAAAATCTGACATTCGCCCCACATCACCGCATCCCAGCGCAAACCGCACGATTTACCTACAGCCTCCCCCACCCTCAGCCCGTGGCGAAACATCATCAGCATCAGTGTATAATCACGGTGAGAATAACGAGCTTTGCGCTCAAGTGCGGCATCGAGTATAGATCGCACTTCGCTTGGTGTAAGGTATTCTCTAGACCTGTAATGCTTATTGGGTAGACGAGTTGGGGGCGGTGGTCTCATTTATTCCTGGTAGTAGTGTCCGGTGTAGGCGGCTAATTATGGACACTTCCCATTCTCCCAAACCCTGATACTTTCGTGAATACCCACACCTTAACTGACCTCAGTTAAGCAATACTTATCTTTCAACCGCCAAAAAACTCTCTACACCCAGTGATTGATAAATCTGGCTTATATAAAGGGGTAAGCAGCTTGCCCAATTTTCTACACTCGCTTCTATACTCCCGTTGAGAAATCGTTGTTATCAAGCTTGTGACATCAACTGTAGGCTACAGCTGACGCCGCACCTGTTTAACTCAGATGCACAGGTCAGGCGTACCGCTGAAGGTGAGAAGAGAAAATTTCGGGTCATAGAACCTTGTCAGCGCTGCAAAAATACTTAGAAGTGTTGGATGAGGATTTAGAATCGGCTGTCTCAACGCTCAAATTTTAAACGTATATGCTCAAACCCCGTCCCATCCGAACCGAAGCTGATTATCGTGCTGCACTTGATGAAATTGAAAGATTATTTGATGCAGAACCTAATACACCGGAGTGCGATCTGTTAGAAGCGTATCGGTCAGGTAATCTCTGCTGCGTCATAAGCGGTCGTCAGCATATCCCCTCCCGTCCAAGTGTGGATTTTGGCCAGATTTAGCAGCTTGCCAAGAAAATTGCTGCGCTGCGGTAATTAAAGCACTGACGTGTTCATTTCCCGCTGCTAATCCCACAACTTATTTAAAATCATGTTTGTAGGCATCTAGTTGATTTTGAGCAGTTCTTCCGGCTAAGGTTTGGCCATCACTTAGATAAGGTTCATGACATCAAAAATTTTGTCGATGCGGCTTGTAAAATTAATGCGAACACTACACTAATATGGAAGGTTAGAGAGTAGTTAAAGCCACCCTTTCCTATGAGGGGGAAAACCGGAAAATAATCAGGAAGTCAGCCCAGTGGCTAAACATAAGTCCAAACAGCGCTCACAACAACATATCTCTAGCACAGAGACAAAGCTTACTGAAAAATCCTTTGAGATGCAACTGCAAGAATTGCTGAAGCAGCAAAAATATCGGCAGGCATTGGAAGAAATCAAAAAAAATCAGCGCTTACACCCTGATATTGAATTCACTCCCAAAGAATCAGAGATTTGGTTGCTGCGGGGTCAGCAGGAATTCCAAAAACAAGATTTTAAACAGGCAGAAAAATCCTTTGGACGCGCTCTAGAATTTGGTTTGGTTGGAGAAGTTCACTACTGGCAAGCTAGATGTTTGCTGGAGTTGAAGCAATTAGATGCTGCACTGAATTTGCTCAGAAACGCTTTTGAGGCAGGCACTCTATCCAAAGACTACAGCATCTGTTACCTCAAACTCCTGTTACTTAAAGGAGATACCGCCACAGTTGAGCAGTTAATTAACGAACAATCCAAACGCTTTAGTGCTGCCCAACTCCACTGGGTACGAGGTGTTCTGGCGCTGAAAAATGGGCAACCAGAAGCTGCTTTGACATCTTTTCAGAAAATTAAGCGAGCCATCACCGATGGAGACTTGCCAATAGCTTGGATTGCTTACACTCAACAAGTCAGCGGGAATTGGGATGCTGCCGCTCATATTTTGGGTTTGAAATCATCTGGAAGGTCATCCGACTTTATGCTCTATGGCAAACCAAAGTATTTGGAGCATTCAATATTAGAGCGATTGGCAACTTTCCAACATGGAAAAACAGGGCAACAACTCCTACTATCTAGGAATCCGCAAAAAACAGCAAAAACAGCAGATAAAATTACCCAAGAGGCATTAACGGCGTTGCAAATACTGCAACTGATTGACCAAGGTGATCACCATGAGGCCGCACATCTGCTGTTGAAGATAGAGCGGCGTTCCACACGCTTTCCAGAACTAGAAAGTCTCCGTCCACTACTGTTTACCCTAGCTGGTCAACAAGCACTTAATCAAGGACGACTAAGTTGTACTGAACTATTCTGGCAGCTTTTGTTGACAGAGCAACCCTTTAACCCCCAGTTGGCAATCAATCTGTTAGAAGTTTTGGATGCTAATGATTCCGATCAAGAACGCCCACGTCTGTTGACCCGTTTGTTGAAGTGGTTAGAGCAGGAAGCGAAACAAAAACCTCAAGAATGGCCTTCACAACGATTGAAACCGACCCTAGCACATCTCCATTGCTGGATGGCAGATGCTTACATGGCAGTGGAGCGCGAGCGTGCAGCTTTGGGAGCTTTGCAACAAGCAGAACGCATCTATCCCACATCGCCAGAGTTACTGGGGCGCAAGGGACTAATTGCGGCAATGGAAGAAAATTATACTGAAGCGATTGCACTAATTACCCAAGCCATTGAAGGTGGGTGTCGGTATGAAGAAATTTACAATGCCTTGCTTGCTTGTTGGGATGAACTAGGTGACAAACAAGCACGCAATGAAGCTCGTCGCCGTTTTGGCAAGCACTTTGGCGACCTTAGTATTGATACAGAGGTGGAAGTGTTGCCTTGGGTGGATGCTCTGTCTACGCTAAGTTATCCCTTCTTTAGTCGCCTTGTGCAGGGCAAAGATCCCAAAGATCCGGCTATACGTGCCTGTCAGATATTCGTGGATGCAGTGCAGAGTCCTCCCAACTCTGGCGGTCGAGTCGCATTAAACCAGTCAGCAGCAGCCCAAAAATGGGAAACTCTGCTACAAAAATTAGCTGGTCAAGAACAAATTCCTGTATTGCAGGCGATCTGTGTTGCTATCCACCTCTTCGCCAAACGTGAAAAAGGTATCGCCGCTTTAACAAATCAGTATGTTCAAAAATTGTTCAACCTATCAGTAGAAGACCCAGAAGCTAGAGTGGCTCATCTTGTTGTCTTAGCTGTCAAAGAAGGTAGTCCCAAAAAACTAGAGTTTCCTCTACGTACCTACCTCGACACCATGCCACAGCCAGGAAATGCTTTGGCAAATATTCAACTTCAGGCGCGCCGTTTTGGCGAGATTACAACCCTTGTACCTGCGCTGTCAGAAGCACTACGCCGGGAACCCCAAAATCCTTTATTGCTATTAGCTAAAGCCACTACCTACCACATTGATCACCCAAACTATGAACAATTAAAGCAACAGGGATTTGAATTAGCCCGTCGCTTACAAGATGCCAAAGCATTACAAGCATTTCGGGAAGAACAGGCGTTTATCTCTGCTCAGGAAGCGGCTAACGTAATGCCAGACCTAGAGAAATTTGACAATCTGAATATGTCAAATATTGATGAGTTATTAGAAGGGATGCTTCAGAAATTATTTGGCAACAAAATTCCCCAAGTTGAGTTTGAACGAATGCTTCCAGAACTCAAGCAAATGATGTTAAACAGTATGCCTAACTTTGAGGAAGATGAGGAGGAAGATGAGGAGGAAGATGAGTTGCCAGACTTAGACTTGATATTTAGAAACTTACCGCCTACGTCTAAGAAACGAAAGGGCAGAAGAAAAGGAGGTTTTCAGGAATTGTTTTAAAAGTCAGTTTTTAGTAGGTTGTATTTAGTATGACAACTAACAAATAGTAATTTTTTAATTTTGAATTATTTATGACTGACCACTACGAACGCTTAGGAATTTCTCCAGAAGCAACAAGCGCCCAAATTAAAGCGGCATATCATACCAAACTGCGGGAATTTCCCGCTCATACTTATCCAGAAGAGTTTAAGGCAATTCGAGCAGCTTACGAGGCACTTCGTAAAGGAGAGACAACTAAATATGAGGATTTATTAAAATTTCGTCCCCTAGAAGCAGAACTGAATCCAGAGATATTAAAACAGGTGCGAGAAAAAGCCCTAGCTCAACTAGAAGTTAGCTTAGATGATTTAATTCGTGCCACATTTTAACAATGAATAGTAATTAGTTATCAGTTATCAGGAAGAAAAATTGCCAACTTAAAAATGAAAAATGAAAAAGAAGCTTTATTTGCCAAATTTCTAGATTATTTACACTCAGAACAACTACCCCCTGAGTATCTAGGTGAACCACCGACATCTGCTAATTCCTTTGACCCCTATCAAATGGTGGCTGAATGGACTGCCCTGCGCCATGAAGTTAAGCAACAGGGTAAATTATTGCGTTCTACTCAAGATGCTCTTGTGCAAGCATTGGAAGTAACTCGTGCAGATAAAGAACAGCTGCAAATACGTCTGGAAGAAAGTCAAAAACAGGCATGGGGACAATTTGAGCAGCAGCAGGAGAAACTGCTCAAAGAGTTACTGGATATCCTGGATGCTTTGGATCGAGCTTGTACTTACTGGCAAGAGGAACTAGAAGCATTATCTGCTACATCAAACCCAAAACCATCTCCACCAAAAAACTTTTGGGAAAAGCTAGGACAGTGGTTTATTGATAAG
Organism: Nostoc sp. UHCC 0302; assembly: GCF_038096175.1. Taxonomy (NCBI): domain Bacteria; kingdom Bacillati; phylum Cyanobacteriota; class Cyanophyceae; order Nostocales; family Nostocaceae; genus Nostoc; species Nostoc sp. UHCC 0302. The sequence continues at coordinate 25,644 of NZ_CP151103.1, read as the reverse complement.
GGAACTCAGTCTACAGTATCTGAAAAATTACCGCCATTAGAATCTTTAAGCGAAATTTTAACCAGTAATCAACAGGGAGTGGAGTTAATTAGGCGATCTCTTTTAGAGGTATTACGACAAAGGCGTGTTGTTCCCATTGCAGCACAGGACAAACCCTTTGACTCCCAGACAATGTATGCTGTGGGACGTGAGTCCAGAACAGATGTTACAGATAATACGGTAGTTCAGGAAGTAGTACGGGGTTATTTATGGGGCGAGCGTGTTCTGAGGGAAGCACAAGTGATTGTAGCGGCACGAGGGACTCTTGATTAGAAACGCTTGGACTGGAGAAATTAGTGCAGTTGACTTTTGAATTTTGAATTTTATGAAAGCAGTTGGTATTGACTTAGGCACAACAAATTCCGAAGTGGCGATTGTCGAAAATGGACAGGTGCGGGTATTGCCTGGAGAAGATGGCGACCTGATTTTACCTTCCTGTGTGGGGTTTAACGATACGGGTAAACTGCTGGTGGGACGAGAAGCGCTCCGTCAGTATGCTGCGGCTCCTGAACACACTGTCAAATCAATAAAACGCTGGATGGGAACTGACCACAAAACTACTTTAGGAGATAAAGAATACTTACCTCATGAAGTTTCCGCCATCATTCTTCGCGCCCTGAAACAACGAGCTGAGAATGCTTTGGGGGAAACAATTACCCAAGCAGTGATTACAGTTCCAGCCTACTTTACGGATGCTCAACGGCAGGCAACTAAAACTGCTGGTGAGATAGCTGGTTTTGAGGTACTGCAAATTATCAACGAACCAACCGCGGCGGCTTTAGCTTATGATTTGCGATCTGTTGATACAGAACGAGTTGTAGTTTATGACTTGGGAGGTGGTACTTTTGACGTATCGGTAGTCGAAATTACAGGCGAAGTAACAGAAGTACTAGCCAGTCATGGTAATAACCGCTTGGGTGGAGACGATTTCGACAGGCTTTTGCAACTCCATCTAGCGGATCTATTCCGCAAACAGCATAGTGTGGATGTACCAGATGATGCAGCTACCCAGGCGCGTCTCCTCCGAGCAGCAGAGCAATTAAAAATTGACTTGAGTTCCCACGCCTTTGCCACAGTTCGGGAAGCCTTTTTGGGTAGTAAAGGCAAGACTGCACTACATCTAGAGACAGAAGTAGCGCGAGCAGATTTTGAAAAATTGATTCGCCCATTATTAGAAGAAACCCTAGAGGCAATTGACCGCGCCCTCACAGATGCCAACTTGGAACCCAACGAGATTGACCGTATTATCCTAGTTGGTGGTTCCACACGCATTCCTCTAGTGCAACAAATGATCCAAGAGCATCTAGGACAAGCTCCCACTGATGGAATTCAAGCAGACCTTTGTGTGGCGCTAGGAGCAGCTTTGCAAGCTGGTGTGCTGGTAGGTGAATCCGTGGACGCCATTCTTGTAGATGTGATTCCCCATTCTCTGGGCATTGCTGCGGCTGTGCCTACATCAATGGGTATTATGCCTGGTTTCTTCAGTGTGATTATTCCCCGCAACAGCGTTGTTCCCGTTTCTCGCTCCCATGTTTATTCCACCATATCTGACCAGCAAGAAGTTGTAGAAATCGAAGTTTTTCAGGGAGAAAATGCGATCGCTGAAGAAAATGTTCCACTAGGTTCTTTTAGAGTGGAGAACTTACCACCCAAACCAGCAGGAGGTATTCAAATCGAAGTTCACTTTGACTTTGACCTAAATGGCATTCTCACAGTTACCACCACCGAGAAAGGCAAAGGACAACAAGGGACACTAGTAGTAAATAATGCAGGTATCCAGAAACTTTCCAGCCATGAATTGAAGCAAGCAAGGGCTGATTTAGAGGCATTGTTTGAAAGTGATGAAACAATTGAAATCTCAGCAGAAGGTACAAGCGAGGCAGTAGAAATCACTCCAGAATTGGCAGTACTTTTAGACCGCGCTCAACAAGCACTCTTAACCGTAGACTCTGAACAAGCAGAGGAATTACAAGACTTATTAAACCAAATTGAAAATGCAATCTCTAACAAGAGTGCAGAACTACCCCAGTTACAAGAAGAACTGGAAGATTTTCTTTACTACGCTAGCACTAATGAACAAGAGTAAAAAATTATGAAATGTCCTGTCTGTGGAGCAGTTTATCGTCCGCCAAAGGGCAGCAGTGGAGTACGAAAGCAGGAGAATAATGATTATAAGGAAGAAACTGCTACCATATCTCCCTCACTCAGTACTGTTTCCCACTCTCCAACTTGCAGACGCTGCAAAGCAGACTTATCTGACTTGCTTCGTCTGCACGACCAAGCCATCTGGTATCACAGACAAGCACTGCATTTATTGCCACAAGGGCGTTATTCAGAAGCTGCAACGCACAACAATCAAGCTCTAGCTTTGTATTACAGCAATGCAGATTTCCATGCTTTGGCTGGGAAAATATGGGCATTGCAAGGAGAGTGGAGACAAGCGATTGCATCTTGGCAACAAGCACTCAAGTTTGACCCACAAAATGCTATAGCTTGTGATTGTCTGCAAACAATAAAACTAATGGCAAAAAATCATTACGCTTAAATATGCTTTAATTCCAAATATTTGTTATCTTTTGGGTCTCGGCATTCATCATCTGATCAGTCACGTGAATAAACTGAGGGTTTTATTTTAAATTTTATAGAAATTATTGCTGCCTTTATTGGCGAGGAGATGGAATCCAATAGCCGACATAAACACCCAAAACTACTTTTGATCAATCAAAAAATACATTGCGGGTTTTGGAGCTATGCCGGAATAAAGTCACTGAGCAGGCAGACAAGAACATCGCCCGGCATACACTCCAAAACCCCCTCAAAACCTGTAGAGATGATAGAAATGTATGCGAGTCAAAGGTAAGAATTCACTTGTTTCCCCTGAGTTGACCACTTCTCATCAAGAAGTCTGCAAGTTACATAAACAACTTGTTGAGGATTACGCTTATTTTTTCCTACTCTACCCCAGCAACGCACAGTCACCTCACTTTCATAGCCCAGGACAAGCGCTAGCTCGTTATAAGTTAATTGCCACTTTTTCTTAAATTCTATTGGGTGCATAAATGTAAATCCATCCCTATCTTCACTCGATAAAGTTTTCAGATTTTGTGCTATCGTCCACCATTGCATCACTGATAAATTCTCCCTGACGTGATTGAGAAATGATGGACATAACCTGCTTAATATGTTCAGGAATTGCGTCAAGCGCGTCTATAACAAGTAAGCGAAGAATCTCTGACCGATTTTTTCCAACTGCCTGTGCATAAAGGTTTAGGTCTTGAAAATATTTTTCTGATAAGCGAATTGTGATAGTTTTCACATTAGGTTTATCGGATTTGTAACGTACCATTTGAAGATGCTCCATATATTGGGGTAAAAATGCATTTCATGCTCGTTTTGTAACTTGGTATCTCGTTAGAGAAATATTTCTCTAATGATTACTAATAAATTTTTGCAAGCTATCAGGATAGAACCAGTCAGGAACTGTTACGCGCTCGGATTCAATTAGATTTCCGTCGTCATCATAAAGACCGCTGATTTCAGCATGGTTTAGAGGTGCGCGACCGTTCTTTGACTTGTGCTTAATTTGGATAGTTTCAGTTTGCCTTAAATCATTAAAACCTTTAGCATTCTCAGAAGCGGCATTAGTAAAAGTATGAGCGATGCTCTCCTAGATATCCGGCTGCTTTGCTCCCCAACAGTAAGTGAATGTCTCACAAATCTTTTAACTGATTCTTTACAATTAATTGGTCACCACACTCCGCCACAGGCGTGGCACTCTATCTAGGGTGTGGTAAGGCTGTGGCGCTTACTGGGTAAGTATCCCACGGTCGCCACGCCACAGCGCCACGCCACACGCCACACCCCCGACAGCGTAGTTTTTACTGTGGCGTGGCGACCTACCAATCATGTTTCCTCCAGCTTGATTTGCCATCAAAAATAAGCTGCCCAGCATTAACTAATTCGCTTAAAGCAGTAATTAGTTTTATATCTCCTTCAAGCCGAAGCTCATCTTTTTTCTTGAGGTCTGCAAGCAGCTTCGGCTCCTGATTTTTAGCATTGTCAAAGAATGATAGTAGACGCAAGGCAAGGTCTGATAAATCCTTTTTCACTCCCAGATCCACTTCAGTTTTGGGAGCATCTATAAATTCTGGCTGCTCTATTAAGAGAGCTAATTCCAAGCGTGAAATATCATCTATTTGACCCAGTTTTTCACGCTCAGGAATGGATACAGGATTATGGTCTTGATGCAATTCTGGAAAGAAAGTAAGAAGCGAACGAACAGGGTCGGGCTGATTGTTACCAGGGTGCAACTTGGTCTTTAGCCATTCTGGAATAGAACCTAATTCTCCTCCCTTAATCGGCTCCCCAAAGTTGTTAGGATTAGCTTTAAAATATGCTCCGCTAGCAACATTCATTTTGCGAAGTGCGCCAATCGATACGGATTGAGTTTGGCAACCAATGAAGTTAATTCCAGCCTTAAAAGTTGCAGCCAATCCTCCAGTTTCTTTCCCCGCAATTGAAGTAAGGTTCGATGCGTGAAGCACAAGAATTAAAGTCGCACCAGTTTTCTCAAACCTTGACAGAAGAAATTGTAATGCCTCGCTTCTTTCGTTCTCCTCCAATAATGAAAGCAGCCTCATGGCCTCATCAATCACAACCAGTAAATTTTTGTTTGAGTAAGGCTCGGAGCTTTCTAATTTTTTGAGAAATTGCAACAACTTTCTAGCCACTAATAAATCTGCTTCATCCGCTTTTCGCCCGTTATGATTCAAAGCGCTATGAAGATTGCAAGCGAAGGGATAAATATCAATTCCGGCGGTGAAATACTCAACTTTCAATGCTGAGTTATCTGCTGCTGATAAAATAGTAAGCAATCCAGCAAGTGTACCTTTACCGCCTCGTTGATTGCCAGTAATAGCAATAATTTGAGAGCCAATAACCTCATCAATTTTGAATCCATCCGCGTTCAACAAATTAATAATGGTGTTTGCCCGTTGAGGCAATGACATATTCAGTAATGTCTTCGGCGATGGCGTATCTGAAGAAGAGTTTTGAGGGAATGGTAGAGATTTTTCGGAGCTACCACTATAAAGTTGGTCATCACTAATATATTTAATCGGCTGCGGCTCAATAAACTTAGCTTTGTTAGCCTCCAGTCTAGATGCCTCAATTTGTGCGCGATGTTCATCAAGTGCATTTAGAAGATTGTTGTTAATTCTCAAATCGGGCTGCACTAGAGTCATGTGTGCATTGATTTGTTCCGTGGTCGGGATTGCCTTGAATTGAATAAAGGAGTCAAGTATCCATCGATAAGCATGGAATCTTTTTAATGGTTCTACTTGCGTCAGGTAGTCAGTCAAGAGTGCAAAATGAGCATTGAGAAATTCATATTCCTTACGCTCTCTAAGAGAAAGATAATGTTGCAGCTGTTCAAATTCATCAGCCCAATTGCTCGAAGCTTCTCGTAGTTCTGTATTCCCCAGAGTCCCAGCTAAATCCAAGACATTCCCTCGAACGAATGGAAGTGGCGAAAATGAACCAGTACGACTGGCATCAATAAAACAACCATGAATATATCCCACCAATCCAAATACCACACCAATGGGAGCTAGCGGCGATAATGCATGGAGAAAAAACCCAGTTGTTAAAACTGCACCACATATCAATTTATTGGCATTAATGCCCGAACGTTCCTCCCTTGCCAGTTCTAAAAGTTGGTCGCAGCGTTCCTTTAACCAATCAGCAACATAGCCGTTTTCCAGATATTCGATAGTTGGGTAGGATGCACGAATATGTGCAGTCTGAGGTGTTTCTAACCGTGGGAAAAGTGGCTTTGATTCCATGTTTTTACTGTGATATTGTCAGCGATTGCACCCCGAATTACTTGGTGGCACAATCGCTACTATTTCTAATTAGCTGCCTTTCAACATTCGATAAACAACGTAGCCAAGTTCGGCGGCGACGATAGAAAACAAGTTGTAAACAAGGCACTTAAAAATGTCGCCTGGGTCTGTGAACTGCAAGGGATTACGACTGCTGAATGTCTGAATTAAATCAAAAGTCCAACTGGCGATGGCAATCAGTCCAACTGTTCTTGGCGATATTCCACTAGCGCCTTTTACTTGAAATGCAGCGTTGCGAATCGTTGCTGATTGAATTATTTGAATTACAAACGAAAGGGCGATAGCAAAAATAAAAGCCGGATTAAAAACAATTCCAGCCCAGGCTCTTGGAGGATACAAAGTAAATCCAGGTAGCCAAGACCACCCAGCCCAGACTTGTTCAAAGAATGGGAAAAGTGCAGCCCCGCCGAATAATGATTGCCAATAACTGTCCGCAGTGAATAAAACGCCAACTACAAAAACGAGAGAACCGAGCGCGATTGCACCCACACTTCCAGCTTCCGAAAAATGCTCCATTATTGAAGCTAAAAAGCGTGGAATTATTGAAATTAAAATGACCAGCCATTTAGCTAAAGTATGAAAAACATCGGACTTATCTTTTTGAGGTTTTCTCTCTGGAATGGTTAAAGGTGTACGTCCATCTGAAGTTGTTAGAGGTGGTTTGCTAGTTGACATAATTACCCGTCTGAATTTATTACTGGTGCGTTTTTGCAAGCTGTTGATGAGTCGCCCTTCCAAATAAACTTGCGATTCTCGATTCTCCCAGCACAAATATTGCTGCGGTCATAGACGAATATTGTTTCATCCGCTAAATAGTTTTGAATTGTTTGGCGTTTTAACCGAGGACGAGTTTTTGAGTTGTCATAATCAATTAACCGCAAGCTTCTGCCCTCTGGTAATAATCCAGTTTTTTGAATTAAATCGGCGGTAGTCTTACGCTGCTGGATACGGTCACGGTTTATTTCTTCACTAACGGCTAACTGTTTTTTGGTTGCGAATGTTTGATATTCAGAAGGCATTTGTAGGAAGAGTGGGGCAAGAATTAAGGCTCCTCCAATTCCGGCGATAGAGGATGGAAAGATGTATTTATCGGCTCTCGATGTCATAGTTTTATTGGGGCAGTTCATTGCCCCAGGTATATTTATCGTTTGGGGAGATTGGATTTAATTTGATTAATTAATGCCTCAGCTAACCCCAACTGTTCACTAAAAGACAATTCATCAAACCGTTCAGTCGCAACGGTAATGCAATCATCAACTTCATTGGGGTCATAGTATGCAGTTGCATCTGCGGTCATCGTTCCTACTAGTGACGAGAGCAGCCAAAGTCTTTCAGAGTTATTTAATTGTTCAAACGTCTGTCCCCATGTTGATTTCATCTCATCAAGGAGGCTAAAAGTATTGCTATTCATCAAAAAATCTCCTATCTATACTTTGCAGAAACAGTAACAACTCGCTCTACTAGTTCGTGAGAAGATGGGTAGTCCCTCACGGCTGAACGTACCGTTTTGATATCCCCATCTTCTATGCCATTGGCAACTACCATCGCGTTATAAGGGCCGCCAAGTTTCTCCGCGTTAGCTCCTAATTGGGTGTGGGCTAACGTGTCCCTAAATTGTGTATTCATGTGGTAGAAATTTTGTTGTGTGCGTGAAGTTGCGTGAAGCGGATTAATTAGCCATCCCTAAACTTGGGAATAAAACTCGATATCTAGAATTGCTTCGTGAATTTCCATCAAGGCTTGGACTGCATCACCTAGACGCAAATCATTCGATGTACTGAACCGTTCGGACGCTTCAATTTCTTTGTAATTTGGGGATGCTTGCACAAACCGTAGAGTCTGTTCACAGCCGCAAAGGATAGTGATGATTTCGGTGGTCGTTAACGATGGTTGCATCTGTATGGTTTGGTGGGAGTTCATGACTTCTTCCCTTTTCTTTGCGTTTTTATCGGTGGGGTTGGGGTTTCTGGCTGACTCGGCTTTTAAAGTACGTAGCTAATTGCACCTGCACCCCCAACAGCGGCGGCGATGGTGTACATGGTGTTTCTCCCCAAGTGCTGCACTCCTAAATAACCGACCAGTAAGAAACCTATAGATGAGCAGGAGAGGATAATTGTTTTGTGTTTCATTAGTTAAAAACTTCCCATCGGGGCAAATTTCTTCTTTTGTGGTGAAGAAGGGGGCAGTATCGTTGGTGGCTGAGTCGGTGATTGTATGGGTACTTGATGTGAATGCTTTAAGCAGTTAACTAGACAATCACCGTAATTAACTAGCAGCAAGGTAAATAGCTGAGAGAGGTTATCGATTCCAGTTGCTTCTAAGATTTCTTCGGCTTTGGGTTTGTATTTGGGATTAAGAACAATTCTGGTCTGCGTCATTGGCATTACTCCTGATAAGCCATTGCAATGATGTTGAATAACTGCGGTGATGGGGCAATCTTAAAGCGATCTCCGCTACTGGCACATATAGGTGCGGCGATATCTGCACTGCCACCGACAATCAAGACTTCTCCCAACTCTGGTAGGTGTTGCGCCCACTTCGAGCGAATTTCTCTACGGGCAGACTCTACCCACTGGTCACAGGCTTTTTCAAAGGTGGAGGAGAAATCAAGCTTGTCCGTCCCATATAAGCAATCACCACGGGCGATCGCGTCCATAATGCCCTGTAAACTGGGGCTGTAATCGAGAGAATAGACTTCTTTCATCTCTACCGCTACTTGTTGGGCAAGTGCCTTGGTTCCCGGTAGAATCACCTCTGCATCATGAATCATCGTTCCGTTCGGTGTGTAAATTCGGGCTATAGCCGTACCTCCCCCTAAATCCCAAATCGCGTTCTTCGCTTCGGGAAAGCTGAAAAAACCTTGATTTAAGGCGTAGTGGAATGCTGGCTCAGTCTCATCAACTGGCACAACTTCACCCACGGTGTAGGTGATGTATTCGCCATTGCGCTTAAATTCCTGAGTCAACGGGTGGTTAGCAATCTGCTTCACTGCGGCTACGTCCTCATCGTTGAGAGTATTGGGCAGCGCCACAATCATTTGCTGGATGTGTACGGCTGTTTCTCTTGAATTTGGCTGGATTGCCGAGAGTGCCAGTATGGGAGCTAATTGACATTTATCCGTCTGGAAGGTCGGCTCACCACCTAGTTCTTGAGCTAATCGCCCAATTACAAAGCGTTTACCATCAATTTCAATCAATACTGACCCAGAATCGGGCTTGAGCCGCTTCCACTGGTATTCGCTGACTTCTTTCACAACACTGAGCAAACATTGCACTTGATTATTAGGGTCAATCCATTTAATGAATCGGTTGCCTCCATCAAAAACTACTCGCGGTCTTATCTGTCCGTGTTGTGGACTAACTTTCCCATTACTCGGCGGATATGATGAGCCGTAAATTGGCTGGGTATATGCGTAATTCATGGTTCAGATATGGGGTGCAATTCTTTGCAACATAAGTGTTTGCGGTCAATTTAAGGCGGCTACTTAGCCCAACAACCTATTTATCCTTGGTGTGGCATTTCACGCGCTATATCGTCCGTTTTGCGCTCATGTCTATACAATAGCACCTTTTATGGTTTAGTCCATTAACGGATTAACGGATTTGTATATTAATAAGTTATAGATCCATACGTAAGATAAAGTAATAATTATCTGATGGATTTATCCGGTAAACCGATATAAACTTTATGGAGACTGAGAAACAGTACTTAAGAACAAAGATCGATAAGAAGTTGCACAAGGAATTTAAAAAACTCTGTACTGACCTAGAGGTGACGATGGAGCAGGTTACGGGAGAATTAATAGAGAAGTGGGTGCAAGAGCAGCAACAAAAACAAAAGGGATAAAAGCTACCGCTTCGATCCTCAAAATAGTACATCCTTATCAATATTTAGAATTTGTATACTGCTCATTCATTAAATTTGATACAACCCCAATCTTCCGAATGTTCGCTAAATAAGCAAAGTTATATTCAATTCCACTACAAATACTATTAATAGTAGTGGGATTAAAACTGTGTTTATATTATTAAATGAAAGATTTAAAAAGCTTTTATGGTCTGGGTTCTAGTAGAAGAAATAGATTATTTTGTTTTTGAAAATGACAAATTTGCTATTTATTTTTGTAGAAGATCAATTATTATGTAATAAGACTATACCCTTAGTCCATCTTTTCTAAGTATTTTGTCAATCAATATACATAAAGAAAAGAATGCCTCCCCTGGACTCAACTAGCGTCAACTAGTTGTTTAACAGTCTGAGAAGACAAACCTTCGCAAAATATTCAAATTTCTTTATAACCTAATGTTATCAGTTCTGAGAACTTCCTACAACGGGTTATGAAGAAATTTGATTAAAACTTTGGTAAATCTTCAGGGGAGGTAAAGCGCACATCATTTACCTCATAAGGATTTGTCAATGGTTTCCACCTTTAACCGTTCTGGGACTACTGCTACTTTTGACATTCGTGAGCATCTAGATAAACTGACAATAGCCTTGGGCAAGAACCGCTATATTTGTCCGATCTGCGACGGTCATAACTTAACAATTGAGCCGAATACGGGCGAATATAAATGTTGGAATGGTTGCCTTTGCCCTGAGATCAGGGAAGCGGTCGCCCCGTGGATGGAACGAGAACAATCCAACACACCACTTGCACGGCGCAAACGACAACTAAAGGTCAAGAACCCAACTCCAGCCCCGCTGCCATCTTCACCCATCCATTTAGCAACACTGCCCAATCCGGTTTCGCCACCAGCGCGGGTACTCAAGGGCAACAAAACTGAAATCACCTACCCCTACTCTGATACACAATGGGTGCTGAGAGTTGAGTCACCTGACCCCAAAAAGCCCAAGGGCTACAGCAAAGTTATTTATCCATATTACCTCAATACTCAAGGTCTTAAGGTTAGCGGCAAAGGGGATAAAGCTTGGTCAGCCTACCGCATGGGAGAAGTAAGAAAGTATGGTGCTGGAAAATGGGTGCTAGGGCATGAGGGTGAGGACTGTGTTGATTTGCCGCGCTCGGTTCTATCCCTGGTAGGTTTTACCTTGCAAGGAAGTGCTTGGACGGATGAAGCCTTATATCAAGCGATGCAAGAGATGAAATCGGCTGGCGTAGCTGGTATAGTGTTCTGGCCAGATAACGACAATACTGGCTATAGCAAGGCTCAAAAGATGGCGTTAGCGTGTGCTAAAGTACAACTGCCATTTGTGCAAATTGACCCAACTCAGTTATGGTCAGAATGTCCACCCAAAGGGGATATAGTTGATTGGTTGAAGTGGGGTATGACACAGGAGATAAATCCAGAAGAATTTATTAGGCAACTTGAAGAGGAAATACATCGAGTAGTTTCTTTGAGGCAATCGCCAGCACAGAATGCTGACGAGATTTTAGACATACCTGATTCAGCCAATCCCAACGTCACGTTTCTCCAGCAAGCCCTGAATTTCCTCTATGGAGACAAGCCGTGGATTAGCTGTGAAGACAAGCTTTACTGCTGGACTTTAAACTACTACAAACACAGTCCCAATGCAGTAGAACGTAAAAGGATTACACATTTTTGTAATACGTTCCCAGTCGAAGACAAAGAAGGTAATATAACATACCCGTATGCCAAACCCAGCAAAGTCAGAGAGGTTTTGCAATGGGTTAAGGACATGACCGAGGTAGACAAGAGTGAACTCAACCCCCCAGGAATGAATTGCACTAATGGGGTGTTACAGCTGCACTGGCAAGGCACTGCCCCAAGCTGGAAACTGGAAAACCATAACCCCAGATTTTACTATACCTACGAGCCAATAGCTACTTATGACCCAACCGCAGATCCAACTAACTGCGACCGATTACTAGATGTGCTGGATAAACCACAGCAAGAAATCTTGTTGCGTACCATTGCCGCATCACTGGACTTGAAGAAGGTAAGGAAGCACAAAGGACGGTTAGTTAGGGGGCTGTTACTTAAGGGTGACGGCAACAATGGCAAAGACACAATCAGGGAAGCTGTAGCAGCAATGTACGGCTACCAGGGAATGACCGGTTGCACCATCTCCGACTTTAAAGCCTACGACGAGGGGCGAAAGTTCCCCTTAGCTCGATTAGAAAACAGTCGGGTGAATTGGGCAACAGAGAACGCCAACACAGCAGCGCTGGACAAGTTGCAATCGATTAAAGCTTTCCTGACTGGGGATACCCTAAGCACTGAGGGCAAGGGCAAAGACGAATACGACTACACCCCAACAGCTGTAGGGCTGTTCAATATCAACGATACGCCTAACTTGAGGGGAACCCTAGAAGCGATCGCTTCGAGATTGGGTATTTTAAGTTTCATGAAAACCTTCAAAATCGATGCTGACCCAACTAAAGGAGAAATTGAAGCAGATCCACGGTTTAAGTATGACCCAGACTTTATGCGAGAGCAGGTATTGCCAGCATTCCTCAATCGGGTACTGCAAGCTTTAGTGGATTTGATGGAACATGGCATTGACTACAGCTGTACCGAGAAAGCACTTTTAGAAATTCAACGCGAAAACTCCCACTTGTTCGAGTTCTGCTCTGACTTAGGCTTGGGTTATAACCCAAACAGCACAATGACCGCAGGCGAAATCTGGCAACTACTTGAGCAATGGTACATGGACAATGGAACCCTCAGCTATGAAGAAAGCGGTAACGGCAAACGCAAAGCATTGTGGATTGACCAATCACGCAAGTCAGATGCCAACGTCAAGGGAGCTAATCAAGTAATCGCTCGGTTCCGAGTCTTATTCCCGAAAGCCAAAGTGACGACAGTGCAAGGTGACACTAAAGGGAAAGCACGGATGGCTTTACAAGGTATTGGTTTTAACTCATTTAACCCAAGAGTTAACCCAATTGATGATGAGTTAACCCAAGAGTTAACCCAAGAGTTAACCCAAGAGTTAACCCTAGAACCATTGCAAAACAAAGAGGTTAACCCAGTTAACCCAATTTCCCCCCCCTATGAGAAAAATCAAACCGAATTGAATGAAGCTAACTCTTGTGCAATGTTAGAAAGTCCAATAGACACTAACCGGGTTAACTGGGTTAACACCCCAGAGATAGCAAGCCATACAGGGTTAACTACTGAGTTAACTAGTGGGTTAACCCCACCGAAAACTGGGTTAACCCAACCTGCGATTACCCAAGGTGCAAGGGTGCGGGTTTACTGCCCAGGCAGCAAGCGGCATGGTTTAGAGGGAATTGTAACTAGGTTTATCTATGAACAGGGTTTACTTAAGGCGATCGTCAAACTAGAAAATGTTGAAGCCAGCTTAAAAATATGGGAATGCTTTGTGCCGGGGAATGAGGAGATGAGATTAGAGTTAGTTGAATGATGACGTGAGAATAGGGTTTTCAGGCGTTGCACGGCGGCTCATAGCAGCTTCGCTACTTTCTACCTAAATAGCGCTGGAAGAGGATAGTACAGTTCAGAGTTTATTGGCAGAGGCTTTAAATAAATTATTTGAGGATTACGGGAAAAGTCCGATCACTTAATTAATTCTCGGCTGTGTTCCAATTAATTTATTTAGACTGACTTTTTTGCAATTAATTACGGTATTTTAGTAAAATCGTCCCATTTTGGGAATTTTACTAACTTTTGCTGTATCTCTTGCAAGCACTTCTCCCTCATATTAATTAAATGAAATTTTATTATTCACTCGCGCCAGCGTTAATTGGTGTATCAATTGCTTTTATGCAACCCCAAAAAGCTTTTGCACTCTCCGCAGCCGAGGTGGGGAAAGTTGCTAAAGCTATTACTGTAGAAATTTCTAATCCTAATGGCTCAGGTACTGGAGTCATTATTAAACGAGAAGGTAATACTTACACCGTTCTCACTGCCAAGCACGTTGTCGAAGCTCAAGCTCAATACGAAATTGTGACTCCAGAGGGTACGCATTACCCACTTAACTACAGCACTGTTAAAAAGCTGCCAGAAGTAGACTTAGCTGTTGTCCAATTTACTAGCAATCAAAGTTATCCTGTTGCTAAAGTCGGCAACTCAGACTCGTCAATAGAAGGCACAACCGCTTATGTAGCTGGTTTTCCACAAGTAAGTGCTGCCATTTCTACCTCAATTTACAACTTCACTAATGGGCAGATTACTGCTAATGCCTCCAAACCTCTGCGTGATGGCTATGCATTGGTATACAGCAATGACACGTTGGCAGGGATGAGTGGTGGCCCAGTATTGAATGACCAAGGGGAAGTTATAGGAATTCATGGTCGAAGCGACACAACTGAGAACTTTAAAATCTCTAATAAAAATCCCAACGTAATTATAAAAACTGGTTTTAATTTGGGCATTCCGATTAATACCTTTTTGAGACTTTCATCTCAAGTTGAAATAAATGTAGGCGTTAACCCTCCTAGTACACCCATAGCCACAACACTCAAAGCAGATGATTTCTATATTCAGGGTGGAGATAAGTATAAGAAAGAAGATTTTAAAGGTGCGCTCGCCGCTTACAGCCAAGCCATCAAGATTAATCCTAATTATGCCGATGCTTACATTAGTCGAGGAAATGTCCTCGATAAATTGGGAGACAAACAAACGGCAATTGAAGATTACAACCAAGCTATCAAGATTAATCCCAATTCTACTTACGCTTACTACAATCGAGGAGTTGTCAGCTCTGCCTTGGGAGATAAGCAAGGGGCTATAGCTGATTACAGCCAAGCCATCAAGATTAATTCTAACTTTGCCGTAGCTTACAACAACCGGGGAGATGTCCGCGCTAACTTGGGAGACAAACAAGGGGCGCTAGCCGATTTCAACCAAGCCATTAAGATTAATCCTAACTATGCCCTAGCCTACATTAACCGAGGAGTTGTCCGCGCTAACTTGGGAGACAAACAGGGGGCAATTGAAGATTACAACCAAGCCATTAAGATTAATCCCAGCAATGCCGATGCCTACACTGGTCGAGGAGTTGTCCGCGCTAACTTGGGAGACAAACAAGGGGCGCTAGCCGATTACAACCAAGCTATTAAGATTAATCCCAACTATGACCTAGCCTACATTGGCCGGGGAGATGCCCGCAATAAATTGGGAGACAAACAAGGGGCGCTAGCCGATTTCAACCAAGCCATTAAGATTAATCCCAATTCTACTTACGCTTACTACAACCGAGGAGTTGTCCGCTCTGCCTTGGGAGACAAACAAGGGGCAATTGAAGATTACAGCCAAGCTATCAAGATTAATCCCAATTATACCAATGCTTACATTGATCGAGGAACTGTCCGCTCTGCCTTGGGAGACAAACAAGGGGCTATAACTGATTACAACCAAGCTATTAAGATTAATCCTAACTTTGCCCTAGCCTACTACGGTCGAGGATTTACCCGCTCTCTCTTGGGAGACAAACAAGGGGCTATAGCTGACTACAGTCAAGCTATAAAAATTAATCCTAACTTTGCCAATGCTTACAACAATCGAGGAATTATCCGTAGTGGATTGAGAGACAACCAAGGGGCAATCGCAGACTATCAAAAAGCTGCTAACCTCTATCAAAAACAAGGAAACACAGATTTATACCAAAGAGTCATAGAGTCAATCAAAAAGCTTCAGCAGTAGTTAATGTTAGAGATTGTGAATAGTCACAGGTTTGGTAGTACAAACTAAATTTAAAATAAATTGCTCATGCTCTGGGGCAGGCAAGCCACTGCCATTATAAAAAAGCTTTCCATATTTAAAATGCTTGTGGGTCAATTCTTCTCTCAGGGGTTCTCTCAATTTCTCTGGTTGTCTTGGGGAGATGTTGCTCCAGTTCGCGGAGAGTTTGGTTAAGCTCGTCAATTGCTCCAGCTGTTGCTGCGATGTTAGATTTAATGCGCTCAAGGCTGTCCCTAGCTGATTGCAGTTGGTCGCTAGATTTTTGAAGTTCTGGGTGTGGTCGGCTTGAGTCTTCAATTGCTCCGCTGTCATTTGAGTCCATTGGTTTAGCTCATCTTGTAAATTTTCAAATAATCATTTCCAATCATTGAGTGCAGTTTCTCTCAGTTGTGCAGAGTATTTCTGCTGAATCCTTGGTGAGTAGGCTTTTCAAAATTTAACAGGTAAAGTCAGATTTAATTACAAATACTAAAAAGCGAGTATAACTGCTACAGTAATCCCGCTTTTTAGTGTTATTACTTACGACGATGACGAGGTTTTTTTTGTTTAGAACGCTCGTACTCTATTAACAATTGCTTTGCCTGCTCAGGTAGAATCACTTCATTTTTGTTGATACGCAATTGATAACAGTAGCTTTTCTTGTCAGGGCAAGGGATAGTGCTAGGAGTATTGATTCCAAGCATTACAGAACCAAGGGCAACCGCTGATGACGTAATCAAATAAGCAAAAATTGCAGAACGACCAGAACCAAGCCATCCACCAACCCAAAAAAGAAATCCTTTGACTTGTTCAAAGCGTTGTTGACGAACTTTTATTCCTGCCTGGGACTTCCTTAACTTTTCAACAGCTTTAACATCTGATGCTTTCTCGATTTGGATATTAATGGTAGATTTAACACTCTTAATTTCTTGTTCTAATCGGTACTCGTTCGACTCTCGGATACGTTGGGCGATAGCATCGGCGTGGGTGAAGAATGGGGTAAGGGCATCGGATGCCACTGGCTCCCCATAAGGGTTTTCAATCGGGACTTTCCCTCAATACGCTCCAATATGCGTTGTTCTAGTCCAGTGTAAAAACTCTTAATGTCCTGTTTATTTTCTTCAAGTGCGCGGATTACATTCTTGAGATACATTTGGTTGACTAGCCCTGGAATATTTTGAGCCCGTTGTAGAGTAACGTTGTTAACTAAATTGACCAATTCATCTTCAGAAACAGATGCCTCATCACTAAAGAAGTCAGCAATTTGCTGGCTCTCATCTTGAAATTGAACTACGCCGAAATGAGCCGCTACTTGTTGATGAGACTGTCCTTGCTCAAGGATCAAGTCACAAGCCTCTAAGAAGCGCTCGCACTCTAACTGACGATACTCCTTCTGGTTTGGGGATAATCCACAAGCCGTCATAATTTCAATGGCTTCAGTCAGTTCTAGTTCAATGCCATACTCAGAGTTGATGTGAACTAACATCTCTACGATGTTCATTGGTGGAAATTCAACGGAGGCAGCACGTTTTTTCTCTTGTCTTTGGAAGTGTGCAGCTGCTTGTTTATAGGTTTTACCCTGTTGAATCAATGCTCGGATCACATCAAAACGAGACTGAATTTCTTGATCACTGTAAGAAGACTGGTCAATAGGTAAACCACTTGCTGTCAATGTGGCATCAACATCTTCAGCAGAGAGTGAATATGTTTGTTGTAGCAGTTCTTTGGTGTAAGACATAAATTTATTCCTAGTTGAATGCGTTATCTAGCAAACGGTCGTCATTCTGGCTGTGATGAAGTTCAGACGTAGTTGCAAGCGGTACTGTTAACGACGGATTGATTCCATCTATATGGTTGTTATTTAAGGTAGTGGGCGCAACTATTCCAATCTGTCCTAGCTCTTGCTCCAGATTGAAAGTATGAGCTAAATAAATAATTTGTTGTTGCAATTGGTAAATAGCGGTTCTGGCTTTTGATTTTAAGTCCGACTCACTAAATCCTCCCAACCACTTGCAGGCTATAGGATACCAGAAGGCAGCAATCGCCCAGATAATCATATTTTGTCTGGGGAAGGAGAGAGCCTTATTTTTGGGGCTGAGATATTTGACTAGAAGTATATAAGGAGAGTCAGTACTAAATTGAAAGCGGAAATCAACTTGGTTAGACATTGACTGCAACCTGTTTCTCAGTTTTACAAAGGTAAGAAAAAAATCCGTAGTTATCAGTTAAACGAAAATCTAAACCCAACTTGGGTCTTGATGAGAGAAACTCCCGTTCTACTAAGTATTCCAGCGCATCACAGAAGGTTTTTATCGGGCGGCGAAATAACTTATTTAGGTCACTTCTGAGATAGTGAGAAGTTCCCCCAGCAAAGATAATCTCATCAATATCTGATGGGATATGGTTTTGTAGATAGCTAGAAAGCAGTAGCCAATATTCTTCACGCGACTGTGCGATCGCAGTTTTGATTTGGGATACTTCAAGTGATTGTAATGATGGATCTTGTACTCGAACTAAAGGGGCTAACGCTTTGGGGTTGATTTTAGAACCAGCATCGCAAATAGCCGCTGCAAGAGTTAGAGATTTTTGCCCAGCTACCTGACGCTGTACAGCTTTTACTAATTTATGGAATCCTAAATCTTCGGTTAACCCATTTGTCATTACGCCCCTATCCATAATCAGAATAGATGCATTGCGATAGCCAATCATCACCACCGCGATTTTGCGCTCTGCCAAGTTACCAGTTTGTGAACGCCCCCGTGAAAGCAGTCCAAAACCCTCTGGACGACAGACAAAATCCTCAAGCTGGAACGAACGTTGTTCCCCTCGAAATCGAAAGTTGAGCAGAGCAGCTGCAACTGAATCAGAAAATAATTTCCGATCTGAGTATTCACCATAGGGAAACAAAATACCCAACCGAATAGTTGTGCCGTTAGCGAGTGACTTCTTCTGAGCGATCGCGCCCACCACAGCCAAGGTTTTGTAAATCGCACTCTCGAACTTGGGCTGTTCTAACTTCAGGTCTGCATAGAATTTTTGGCAGATGTAGCCTACACCCCAGCATTGCCCCTCGTATTCCAGCCAAGCCGAATCTTCTGGGGATGATGTCCCAATGGCATCCTCCTCATAAGCTAAAAGGCTTTGTCTCGGAATCAATGCCGTGTAAGGTTCCATTAAAAGTAATTCTGGTTTACCTGAACCACTTGTAAAAAAAACTCTACTCAAAGACGCTCCCGGATCGAATGAGATAGTTAAATCTGGCATTACCTTCAAAAATACTCCGGAGTTTTATGAAATTCTAAATGATGCGATGCCTTAATTATTGCTCCCAAAATGGAAAATCAGAAATATCAGACAATTATGGCACACCAATGGCATCTCAATGTTAGCGCAATGGAAATCAAAAATCCAGTTTCTCAATTAATTAGTTTTATTGATAATTACCGTCAAAACTTACGTAACTATGGCACAGCAATGGCTTGGCTATGGCACGCTAATGGCAATTCAATGGAAAATAGGCGAAATAGCACTTTTTGTACTATCACAATGATATTATTATTTTCTCAAAAAATAATAGAGAAATCTCACGCACACTACGCCAAATTTGGCAGAAAGTTTTAGTCGATAATTTGCTATATTTGAGAGCAATGTAAGTAGTAAATAAAAAATTTGTTGCAGTCAAAGTCTCATCAAAAATTTTTAACTCGGCATCAAACTTGTTTTAGTTTGATGACGGTGATGAACAATGACAGCAAAAGTTATTGGATTAAGTTATATAAAGCTGATAGCAGAGGTGAGCGATGCTAACAGCTGCCAACGTGTCATCAAAGATGGCTGTGAACTACTTCATCAAGAACTATTACCACCAAGGCAAGTCACGCTGGAGTGGTCAAGGTGCAGAGAAGCTTGGTTTATCAGGGGCAGTTGAAAATCAGCAAGTGTTTATAAATGTAATTGAAGGGCGCTCACCCGATGGTTGTGAGCAGTTAAATGCCAGGGTGCTGAAACAAAAAGAACGCAGGGCAGCGCTAGACTGTACATTTTCTGCGCCCAAGAGTGTGAGCCTAATGGCGTTGGTAGGTGGAGATTCTAGATTAATTACCGCGCACCATCAGGCATTAGAAAAAGTATTAGCGTTAATGGAACAGCGTTACGCCACAACGAGGGTAACAGAAGGTAATTCCAGGCTTCGGGTGAATACTAATAATCTGGTAGTCGCGCAGTTCGACCACATCGAGAGCCGTTCTCTAGACCCACATCTGCATACCCACTGCTTAGTCATGAACACAACTGAGGCTTCGGGTAAATGGATGAGTTTGGTCAATAATGAAATATTTGCCAACAAGAAATTCCTGGGCATGGCGTATCAAAGCTATTTGGCAGCGGAAGTAATCAAGTTGGGGTATGAGGTAGAACCCAAAAAACATGGACAATTTGAAATCAAGGGGTTTAAGGAGCAGGATTTAGAGGCGTTTTCAAAACGGAGGCAGCAAATCATTGCGGCGGCCGGTACATCTTCAACTTGGGCAGAGCGTGAGAAAATCTGGGATACTACTCGGCAGCGTAAGCAGAAAATTTCCGAATCAGAACTCAAATCACTGTGGCATGAAGAAGCTGCGGCCCTGGGTCTTACCTTTGTTAAGCCAGGAAAACCGAGACAGGATATACCAGTCAATGGCTTGAGCTTGGCAGATGCTCTAGCCGAGGCGATCGCTCATTGTAGTGAGAGGAATGTTGCTTTCAAGCAGGAGGATTTAGAGAAATTCATCATCTCGGAAAGGCTTTTTACTGATGTGACTGCAATTGAGCCATTGATCAAGCAACATCAGGAACTAATTGCCATACCTGGGCTTTCTCTGCAATACACCACTCAGAAAGCGGTAAAGCGAGAACTGGCAACGATTGAATTGATGCAACAAGGCCAAGGGATACTCAACCCCATATATAAAAGAGAGACAGTTGAAAATTACTTGGAGAAAACCTCACTAAACTTTGGGCAGCGGCAGGCAGTTAGTCTAGCCGCAACGACAACAGACCAATTCATTGCGTGGCAGGGGGTAGCCGGGGCTGGTAAGACTTTTGCTCTCAAAGAATTAAACGCGATCGCACTCGCCCAGGGCTATACAGTCAAAGGTTTTGCCCCTTCATCAATGGCAGCAAAGGTACTGAGTGAGGAACTAGGCATACAGTCTGAGACTGTAGCCAGCTTATTGGTAGGAGAACCAGAGCCAGAAGTAGAAGCAAACCAGATTTGGATTGTAGATGAAGCAGGTTTGTTATCAGCAAAGGATGCCCATGCACTGCTAGAGAGAGCGACCCTTGAGGGAGCAAGACTATTGCTAGTAGGGGATACCAAGCAATTATCGGCAGTGGAAGCTGGAAACCCGTTCAAA
Source organism: Nostoc sp. UHCC 0302 (assembly GCF_038096175.1). Taxonomy (NCBI): domain Bacteria; kingdom Bacillati; phylum Cyanobacteriota; class Cyanophyceae; order Nostocales; family Nostocaceae; genus Nostoc; species Nostoc sp. UHCC 0302. The sequence continues at coordinate 4,701 of NZ_CP151103.1, read as the reverse complement.
TCTCTGCAACTTGCTGGTATTAAAACCGCACACTTAACACAATCAAACAGACAGCGTAACCCGGATCTCAAGATAGCAGTAGACTTAATCGCAGACGGGAGAGTAGAAGCGGGATTTAAGCAATTAGAAACAATTGGCAGTATTTTAGAAGTATCGTCTGATACGAAGTCAGAGACAATTGCTGCTGACTATATAGCACTTTCTAAAGAGCAACGAGCGCGAACACTGGTACTCGCTGGCACAAATTTCGAGAAATTAGCGCTGACTCAAGCAATTCGGGGCAAGCTGAAAGTTGAGGGGAGCTTAGGGGCAACAGCAAATATCACTCAATTAAAAGCTAAAGATTTAACCAAAATACAGATGCGCTACACCCATAACTTTGAACTGGGTGATGTAGTGATGCCGACGCGCAACTACAAGCGGCGGGGTTTAGAGAAAGGTAAGTTATATGAAGTAGTTAGCAAGGATCTTGATCGGCTAATATTAAAAACCCCTACTGGGACACGTTTAGAAGTAGATACCAATTTTGAAAAGGCTGTTTACCAACGTGATGAAATTGAGATTGCTGTGGGAGATCGCTTGCAATGGAAGAAAAATGACCGACAGTTACAAAGGCGTAACGGGCAGGAGTTTGTAGTCACAGCGATTGAGGGAGATTCTGCCCAAATTCAATATCTTGATACCAAAACTACTGAGACTATTAACCTCAAAGAGGCACAAAACTTAGACTATGCGCTCGTCAGCACAATCTACAGCAGCCAAGGGAAAACTACTGATTTAGCGTTGATTGCAGCAGATTACACTATTGGGCAAGAAAGTTTTTATGTGGCAATTAGCCGAGCTAGGCATAGCGTCAAACTTTATACTAAAGATAAGTCAGAATTACTAGAACTGGCGCAAGAGTCTAAAGCCAAAGAGAACGCTTTAGAATTGCTGATCAAGCAGATAAAGGAGACACAAAAACAATCATCAAAAGCGCTACTCCTACAGGGGACAACTCCCGGATTTCTCACAAAGCCGGAGAAAAGAGGAGTCAAAAACTGCCAAAATATCTATTGCACATGAATTCCAGCAGTTTTAAGCATGACCCCTCAGAAAACAGATTGTATACCGGAACAGTTCAAATTTGAACAAGTTAAATCATGTCCAGTCGTAGTTAATTTCAAGGGTGAGAGGGTAACATCAGATGCAGGATTGACTTTAATTGCGGAGCTAGACCGAAAAAGAGAAATTACATCGCGAGTAGCAAGATGTTTTAAAGATTACCGAGATTCCAATAGAATTGACCATTCAGTAGAAAGCCTAATCACGCAGAGAATATATGGTTTGATAATGGGTTATGAAGACTTAAACGACCACGAGGAACTGCGTCACGATCCAATGTTTATCCTGGCGCTAGGGAAAATAATGGGTTCAGAAAAAGAACTACCAGTCCTAGCAGGTAAAAGCACTTTAAATCGTATCGAACACTGTCCAGAAACTGTTGAATCAAGAGCATCAAGTCGATATCATCGCATTGGACATGATGCAGAAGCTATAGAGAAATTATTAGTTGAAATATTTTTAGAATCCTACTCCAAAGCACCACGACAGATAATTTTAGACTTGGACGTGACTGATGATTTAGTGCATGGCAATCAAGAAGAAGTGTTTTTTAACCCTTATTATAGAGGATATTGTTATGCTCCACTTTATATTTTCTGCGGTAAACATTTAATTGCAGCAAAGCTTCGTGCTTCTAATGTAGATCCAGCGTCGGGTGCATTATCAGAATTGCAACGAGTAATAAAACTAATACGTTTACGTTGGGATAATGTGAAAATTATTGTACGTGGAGATAGTGCGTATTCGAGAGAAGATATTATGAGTTGGTGTGAATCTCAAGTTGGAGTAGATTATGTCTTTGGGTTAGCCCAGAATAGTCGGTTAATTCAACTATCCCAACCAACCCAATACCGGGCTTATCTTGAATATTCGCAAAAACTGGAAACTGTAGTAGAGTTTTTTGAAACTTTATTTACTCCGTCAGATGACTTGAAAAAACAAGCAGCAGCCTTTGTTGATAACTCAGTTTGGTATTGTTCGCTTGATTATAAAACTTTAAAATCTTGGAGCCGTAATCGCCGTGTTGTCTCAAAAATTGAGTATAGTAAGTCAGGGGTAAGTACTCGTTTTGTTGTCACTTCACTCCCTACTAAATTAGTGCCTCCAGGACGACTTTATACCCAGAAGTATTGCCCACGAGGTGATATGGAGAATCGTTTAAAAGAACAGAAGTTATCACTAAAAAGTGATAGAACTAGTACTCATACATTTGCTGGAAATCAACTACGTCTGTGGTTTTCTTCTGTTGCTTATATTTTGATAAACGCTCTCCGAGAGCAATGTTTAACAACAAGCGAACTCAAAAATGCTACTGTTGGAACTGTTCGTACAAAGTTACTGAAATTGGGAGCCGTTATTACTGTTAATAGCCGATATATTTTAATCGCTATTAGTAGAGATTGTCCATACAAGAATATTTTTGCAACAGCTTACAGCTATTTATCTCGGCTAAACTGTTCTGGTTGATTTTCAGCTAATTGGAATTATAGTTATTAGCTTTAACTTGGGTAGATTTCATTGATTTAACCCTAGCTTTAGGCTGTCTATTTATCATTTTCAATAATCTTTGCTTTAGTATTTATTGTTTAGAATGTATCATATTTGTCTTTGTAGTTTCGGTTTACACGTTGTCATAATCTGTTGTTGATTATAGTTTAGTGTTGTATAAAATAATTTACTTTAAGTTTTACTCATCTCAATGATTTTTTCTCACTTGTGAGAAATCCGGGAACTGTCTTGAGCAGCCCAAGAGTTAAAAGCCAGCATTCAGAACTTTGTAACGCAGAAAAAACTGTTAAGAGTTCTCTGTTAAGAGTTCCCTCTCTTTTACAAAATAAACCACAGGTACAAACTAATGACTTCAATCGACAACAACCTAACCCAGATACAGTTGCTAACCGAGAAGATAGAGGAGTTGAGCCAGAAAATCGAGCAGTTACAAACCAACAACCAACAAATGAGCCAGAAAATCGAACAGTTGTCAACGAGCCAAACCAAGAATCTAACCGAAATGAGCGCGAGTCACTCGAACTTCTTGACCTCATTAACCCAGATGCTGAACTCGAAAAAGTCTTCGAGCTTGGAGACGATATTGCAAGGATTAACCAAAGCTCTACAGATGATTGGCTTCGAGGTCAACGAACAGAGAAACTCTCAACAGAAGTTAACGGACAAGATTCAGCAATTTTTGACAGAGAAGCAAGTTATGTCCACCCTTCACAACCAGCCACCAGACAACTCCTAAATGCAATTTCTGATTATATTGAGCAATCAGCTATCGAGTCTGCTTTAACCCAAACACTATTAGGACTAACAGAACAACTTTCTCAATATCAGCAGCAATTAGTTTCAGCTAAAACTACATTCAATGACTTTGAAAATGTGCTTAAGGCTGAGTTGCAATCTCATGTAGAAAAGAGAGCCATTTTATCAATTGATGATTATATTGAGCAATCAGTTACTGAGTCTGCTTTCAGCCAAACACTATTAGGATTAACAGAACAACTTTCTCAATATCAGCAGCAACTAGTTGCTGCAAACACTGCATTCAATGACCTTGATGCAGTGTTTGCGGCTGAGTTACAATCCGATGTAGAGAAGAGAGCTATCAATACAATTTTTGATTATGTTGAGCAATCGACTATTGAATCAGCATTAACCCAAACAGTATTAGAATTAACGCAACAACTTTCTCAATATCAACAACAACTTGTTGCAGTTAAGACTACATTCAATGATTTTGAAATAGCGTTGACGGCTGAGTTGCAATCTCATGCAGATCAGAAAGCTATCTTATCAATCTCTGATTATATTGAGCAATCAACTCTTGAACCAGCATTAACCCAAACAGTATTAGGATTAACACAACAACTGTCTCAATACAAAGAGGAACTTATTCGAGCTAAAGCTACATTTAATGACCTGGATGCAGTGCTGACGACTGAGTTACAATCCTATGTAGAGAAGAGAGCCATTTCATCAATTTCTGATTATATTGAGCAATCAACTATTGAATCGGCTTTAACTGAAACAGTATTAGAATTAACGCAACAACTTTCTCAATACAAAGAGGAACTTATTCGAGCTAAAGCTACATTTAATGACCTGGATGCAGTGCTGGCGACTGAGTTACAATCCTATGTAGAGAAGAGAGCCATTTCATCAATTTCTGATTATATTGAGCAATCGACTGTTGAATCTGCCTTAACTGAAACAGTATTAGAACTAACGCAACAACTTTCTCAAAATCAGCAGCAACAAGCCGGAAGAACCATATTCGACGACCTGGAAGCAGCGATTGTTTATTTGGAGCAACTCCATAGATCGCAAAAACCAGTGGATGCAATTGCTCTTAATCAAACTCCAACTATAACCACAGATGAACCAAAGTTAAAAGATAATCTTTCAGCCGAGTTATATGAGTATTACAGTGCCGAATTGCAAAACTTATTAGTGACTGATCGAGACAAAGAAATTGCTATCAGGGCGCTTCAAGATGATAAGTCAGCCCAAGAGGTTGAAGAAATTATCTTTGCCAGTCCAGCCGGATGGACGACTGATGAAGCTAAAGCATTAGTTTTAATCGCTAGCAATCAA